>JAPOZO010000058.1 GCA_026706025.1 Candidatus Poribacteria bacterium | reverse complement strand
ACTCCTTCGATATGTCGGGTTATTACCCGTTTAATTTATTAATCTTCATACGGGGGTTGTGCCTGCGGAAAAATCGAAAAATTGATACTTTATTATTTAATATTGCTTGATGAAGATTAAATAAATATTTCGGTAATCATTAGAGATCGCGAGCCCAGCTCGCTCCTACAGTAAGGAGTTGTTGTATTACCGAATTAAATTCTTAAACTTCAAGCAATATTAAATATACATTTCACAGTTTTCTAAATTCAGTTGCTGGGGTTCATAAATCCCCATCAAAGATTGGAATCGTAAAAAAGTAATCTGTCAAGCCAACCCATAACGGCTTCACAGAGTTCGGAGAAACTCTGAAAGAAATAACTCCTGTTGATTTGATCTCGCATCAGATACCACAGAAAAAACAAACTCGCAGAATAATAGCTCCGATTCTCAACTTGATACGACCCTGCTTCTTGATAAGGCAGCTTGAATTTACAATATTGTCCAAACTTTAGTATAATTATTAAAGATACGATTTTGAGGTGGAAAGGGTGCATAATTTTAAAACAAATTGCCATCATCCACTTTTATGTTTAATTTCTTGCCTGCTAATTCGATCTGTACCTTGGCGCGTTCGACTTATGCCTTAATGCGTTCAAGAGTGCGTTCAATTCAAATATCGGAACGGAAGAATTTCAGAAACGCTACGGTTGTCAACATCACCGCAAAGAAGCATAGGAAGAGCACATCCACCAGTGAGTGCCTTAACGTTTCATCTAAAGAAGGAACTGCTATAGGGGGTGGCTGCGCAAGTGTGTAGAGATCATCTGGATGGTAACTTCTGACGGAAGCGTGATCTACTATTTTACTGAACAGATCCGCGTGAAGTGCGCCATAATAACGATCCGCTGCTTCAAAGTAGTTGTGTTTTTTAAGCTTTCCGGTCTGTGTCAAGTTCGTGGTGAGATAAATTAGGGAAGAAGTCGGTGTGATTCGTGAGAGGGTCTCGCCGACCGCTTCCTGTCGCGCTTTCTCGCGTCGATAGTTCCTATCTATCTGGTCGGTGCGATCCGCGAATTTCTGCTGATAGGCACCTTCAAGCGGTTGCACCAGTTTATCGAACTCCTGTCCTACTGCATACATCTGTTCATGGGAAGCCTTCGGACGATCTTTCCAGAATTCTTGGTGCATCTCCTTTTTTCTTTGTTCAAGTTCAGCATTGAAATTCTCGCGGAGTGCGGTCTTTTCGAGATAAACGCTCTGCGCGGTTTTTGTGGGTACGATTAATTTCGCCGCGACAAACCCGATGCGTGGCACAATCAGCACAGCGAATACCCAGACAGTGAAGGCGACGATGAGTGCTGTTTTGGCACTATCTAAATAGGTGGAAATCACTGTACCAATGGCGAAAAATACACCGATGTAGAGCAGCGCGGCGAGCATCAGACTCATGACGCGTGGGAAAACCTCTGGCTCCCCCAGCGGAAACCCTTGCCAGACGATGACGAGTAAACCGAAGAGAAACGCCACCAAAAACGGCACCACGAACACGATGTATCCGCCAATGAGTTTGCTCCATAAAAAGAGGTCGCGTGGCAGGGCGTTCGCTAAATTAATCCGCAACGTGCCTGCTTCTCTTTCCCCCGCAACTGCATCGAAGGTAAACAACAGTGCGAGCAAACTGAAGACGGTGCCGACGACAAACAGAAAATCGAGATGCCCTAAAAGGTGGGCAATAGAGTCGGAAACGGTTGCCGGTGGACCTTGGGTAATCCCATTACGCGTCATCCCAAGATAACTTGGCAGTGCGTCACCCAATCCATTTGCGAAAACGCTCAAGGGTGTCGGCTTGAGGAAGAGTTTAGATACCTCCAGCTCCGGTTCGAGTTCCATACTCGGGTTTATGATCTTTTCTTCGATGTTTGACAGTTTAACGGATTCTTGGTAATCCAAAAGGTTTTTACGATAGTTTTGATGATTGATAGAGAGGGTCAACGGAACAAGCAATAGACACATCAAAAGGAGCATGACAAACCGGACGCTCAGAATATGATGCATCATCTCTTTTTGAATCAATGTCCCTAACATATTGAATTCCCTTTTTAGCAAGACTTACGCCACTTCCGCCCTTTGTTGTTTATCTAAAGCGTATCCAGAAAAGCATGCGGCGTATAAGTCCTGCCATATTGACAAAACAGAATAGTCCAAAAGGGTCTATCCCCTTGTCCTGTAAAGGCGGATACGAAGACCTTTTTCTTATATTCTACTTTGGTTTTTCAGGAGGTGTTAGGTCCTGAGGAGGCGTCGGCTTTTTGAGGTGTTCCAAAACCTCTTGTATACGTTTGAGTTGCACCCTCACATCTTCAAGTTGTTTTTCAGCTCTCTCAAGTTGGACTTGAACATGTTTAAGCCGCTGCGGATTAGACTGTTTCTTTGCCCGTTCAAGTTGTTTCTCAGAGCGTTCAATCTGTTCCTTGATACGTTCAACCCGTTTTGAGGCTTCCCGAATTTCCTTCTGATTTTTCTTTTTTACTAACTTATTGATATAAGCGAGTTTATAAGCTTCTTGATCATCCGTTAAAGGCATGCCAAGAAACCCGATTTTCCGTAAATCCGGATTGTCCTCCAAAAATGCTAAAGTGTGTCGCTTTGACAGGTAGATCCTGTAATCGTCGAAATCCTCTATAGTGATACCTCTCTGCAAAAGCATGTGGAGCCACTCTACGCGTGAATGTCGCGCGTCTATTTCACCGCTAATTGCAAGCTCGCTCCGATAAACGCCACCGTCCCCAAAGGTTGCCGTCACCTTTACCTTTGAAAACCTTTGGTTGTACGCCGCATCAAAGGCGTTCATCAATCCCTTCACAGTTTGCGGTCCATCATATTCTTCAGGGGTGGTATTATCTGGTGCTGGTGCCCTACCTTCTATTGATTCTGCGAATGTGAAGGAAGTGGTTGTTTGTGAATTCGCCTGGAACCCAAAAACGGTGGCGATACTTAAGGCTGTCAAAATCGAGAATATTCGCGTGAGGTTTCTATGTTTCATTTTCATTTATCTCCTTCGTTAGCGTTGCCTTCATGTAGAAAGGAATTCTGTAAAAGAAACAGAAGTTTCGTAAAAGTTTACCATTGTTAACTATCACTGACATACCTTAACAGTTTGTTGCGTCAAATATCGGAACGAAAGAATTTCAGAAACGCCACGGTTGTCAATATGACTGCAAAGAAGCAGAGCAGCATCACATCCACCGCCGATTGACGGAGTGTTTCTCCTAAAGTCGTTATCTCCACAGATGGGGGTTGTGTGATTTTGACGGGTCTGTCTTGCCTGCTATACGTATAATCTATAATTTTACTGAATAAGTCTGTATAGAGCATCTCATAATAGTTATCGCCCGTTTGAAAATAGGTGCCTCTTTTTGCCTTTCCGGTCTGTGTCAAGTTTGTAGTGATATAAATTAAGGAAGATGTCGGTGTGAGCCGAGAGAGCATCTGCCCCACCTGTTCTTGCCGTTCAATTTCACGTTTATAATTCCGATCCAATGTGTTAGAATGGTTCAGGAATTTCGATCTATATTCCGCTTCAAAAAGTTTCATACGTTCAGTAATTTTTCTGGAAACCTCCCCACCTATGTGTCTGTGTCCCTTTTCATTGAGGGGGATTTCCATGATCATTTTGTTTTGTTCCTCTTTGAGTGCTGCGTTGAAATCGTCTCGCATGGCTGTTTTTTCCATATAGACGCTCTGTGAAGTCCGTGCTGGTGCGATAAATTTGGCAGCGAGGAACCCAACGCGTGGCGTAATCAACACTGCAAACACCCAAACAGTAAAGGCGATGATGAGTGCCGTCTTAGAATTGTCTAAGTAGGTAGAAATCACTGTCCCGATTGCAAAAAAGACACCAATATAGAGCAATGAGATGAGGGTTAAACTGAAGACTCTCGGAAAAATTTCAGGTTCGCCGAGAGGGAAACCTTGCCAGACAAGCATCAGTAATCCGAACAGCAACGACACTAAGAACGGAACGACAAACACCACGTATCCGCCAATCAATTTGCTCCATAAAAATAGGTCGCGCGGTAGGGAATTGGCTAAGGTGATCCGAAGGGTGCCTGCTTCTCGTTCCCCGGCGACCGCATCGAACGTAAACAGTAACGCGAGTAGACTGAAGACGGTACCGACGACGAACAGAAAATCGAGATGCCCTAACATATAGGAGAGAGAGGACACCAAGGCAGGGGCACCTTGTGTAACCCCATTGCGGGTCATGCCGAGATAACTCGGCAATACATCTGCTAATCCATTTGCGAAGACGCTTAAAGCGGTCGGTTTGAGGAGGAGTTTGGAAACTTCCAGTTCTGGATCCAGTGACATCCCTGGGTTCATCGTGGTTTCTTCAATGTTTGCGAGTTTAACGGCTTGTTGGTAATCTACTAAGTTCTGGCGATAATTTCGGTGATTTATAGAAAGCGTCAGTGGAACGAGAAGCAGGCACATCACAAGGAGCGCGACGAAACGGACGCTCAGAATGTGATGCATAATCTCTTTTTGAATCAATGTCATTAACATGTTGAACTCCCTGAATAGTTTTCAGTAATCAGTTTTCAGTAATCAGTTAAGAGGTTTACCGAAATGCGACGTGTATTATTGCGCGTTGCGTAAGTCCCGTATAATTATTAATGATCCGATCTGAAAGTGGAAAAGGTGCATAAAGTGAAAAATTTATTGCGCGTTGCGTAAGTTCTGTATAATTTAGGACTTACGCAAATTGAACAGACAAGATATGCTTTTTGCTGAAAAATGCCTTGCAGTGAGAAGATTTCAATGTTTTTAAGAAACACCCCAGCAAAAACACCCCCTAAATCCCCCTTATCAGGGGGACTTTAAGAGGAAGTGCGTAAGTTCTGTATAATTATTAATGATCCGATTTGAAAGTCGAAAGGGTGCATAAAGTGAAAAATTTGGGGCATGGAGAAGGCGGGGACTATTCTTGATAACAGTATTGTCGATTATGTAGGAGATTATTCATCGACTTTCATCGGTTTTGGCACTTTCCAGAAGACCATACCTTGTTGTAGGACGATCTTTCGTGAGATATTAAATTGTGAAGGGCGGATTTTGCATCCGCCCTATACGCTTATCAGATAAACCAGAAGTTCCTATGAACCAAAGACGCAGTTTGTTCCGGCAATGTTGTGTTGTCTATTCTTCTGCAAGCGAGATGTGCAATATCCCACGATCTTCAGTAGCACTATAGAGTTTATTGTTAACAATAGTGAGCGCATTAATTTTATCCGGCACTTCTGAAGAGATCTGTTTCCATTGACTCCGAGTATCCAAGCGATAGGCTCCGATGTCGCCAACACCGTAGATTGTGGAGCTATCCACAGCAAATTTGTCTATGATCGGACGTGTACCCGCACTATCGGTTAGCACGCGCCAGTGTACGCCTGTCTCTGAACTCAAGACGCCTTCGTCTGTTGCAACATAAACTGTTGAACCGACAAGGGTTATTTCCTTGAAATGGGTAAAGTGAAGTGGTAGGTTTGACGTAACATCTCTCCAGCTGCTTCCTCCATCAAGCGACTGGAAGAGTTTACCATCGCGTTTGCCGACGTAGATGGTTTCTCCCAAAACTGCTAATTTGAGATCCTTACTTAAGTCTTCATAAGACAGCTGGCTCATGTCTATTAATCCTGTGTTTGTCCATACCGGATCACCAAGTCTCCACTTAAAAAGCGTCCGTCCATATTCAGCATAGAACACATCGTTACAGACTACGACTGTTGTGGCTTTCACGTCCTTTCCATGTAAGTCGCGTACAGGAGGGGAAACAGTTGATACGATTGATTGATGCTCTTTTTCAGAATCATCAGAAGTGGGTATATTGCGTGTAGATAAGCCGGAAATTCGCAAATTGTTATTTATAGAATATGAAAGAAAATAAAGATTGTTGTCATCAACTATCAATTTTGAATTAAAGGTGTTAGAGATACGAGTTCTGCCCGGTGATGATTCATCTCTAATTGTAGTCACCTTCCCAAAAAACCTCTCGGCAATTGAGAGTTTTTTCCAAGACACACCTTCGTCAGTGGATTGATACACTGCGTAGCCAGTATACGCGTATAATCTGTTGTT
This sequence comes from Candidatus Poribacteria bacterium, assembly GCA_026706025.1. Classification (NCBI taxonomy): domain Bacteria; phylum Candidatus Poribacteria; species Candidatus Poribacteria bacterium. Next base: position 853 of record JAPOZO010000058.1, on the reverse strand, counting down.
GACCGCAACTAAATCCTTTAACCTTGTTCCCACCATGCCCTCTATAAGTGAGTGCCACCGTTTTCCACCATCGGTTGTGCGATGAACGCCAAAGGGACCGACTTTGTAAAATGTCGTCTCGTTTACGGCCACAGCTGGTAGACTATGAACCATAAACATATCCGCATCTCCTGGCAGTTCTGTCCAGGTTTGTCCGTTATCTGTTGAATGATAGCGTTTGCTGGCAGTTGACGCTAAAAGCACTTCACCAACAGCCAAAACCGTCATGCCAGAGGGTATCACTCGAAGGTAAGCGTAAGATTTATAATTCGGTGTTATTTCCGTCCATGATGCTCCCAAGTCAGTTGAATGGAAAATCTTGAGTGCATGCGATTCAATTTTTTGTACTTCCTGTGTTACCCCTATTGGCGTGAATCCTAACAGATCGGGCCCCGTCCCAATATAGAGATTATTCTCAGATACTGCCAAAGAGTAGATGGCTCTTGATGTCTCCACCGGCAATTTTTGCCAAGTGCCTGAGTCGAGACGATAGAGACCGCGCGCCGTACCCGCGAACACTGTTTTTCCAACAGCAGCGACTGTGGAAATCGTTTTGTTTACTAATCCGTCATTAAATAAGTGCCATTGTGTCCCACCGTCTGTAGATCGATAAATCCCTTCATCTCTGAGGGCAAGATACATCGTAGAACTCTCACCCGTGATAATGAGACCAACGGCGTGTCCCTGTGGTCGGGAACCAATCACATTCCACGTTTCACCCTTATCATCCGACCTAAATATTTCATCGGTGGATACTATGTAAAGGCGACCACCCTGCTCTGCCATCGGCATTAGCGATTTACCAATTGGAATA
>JAPOZO010000057.1 GCA_026706025.1 Candidatus Poribacteria bacterium | reverse complement strand
GCACATGCTCTAAAGATCATAGAAAATTTCTAATAACGAAAACTGAATGGCTCTGGTCGGATATCCAAAGTTGATTGAAATTTGCTTATCGATTGTGTTATCATAAAATTCATACAATCTAACCTGTGGAGGAAAGAAAGCCGTGAGTAAACCACTAAAAGTGTTCATTACCTACTCACATAAAAATACAGCAGAAAAGGACGAATTGATAACGCGTCTTGCTCTTCTGAAACGTGAAGGCATAATACGCATCTGGCATGACAATGAAATTCTGCCAGGGGACAAATGGCGTGATACTATTTTCAGTAACCTTGCTGACTCTGACCTGCTGCTCTATCTTACTTCCGCGCATAGCCTTGATTCTGAAAACTGTAATGAAGAGTTGGCAACGGCGTTAAATGCAGAGATAAGAATAATTCCGATTATCCTTGAGAATTGTGATTGGCAAAACTACCAACTTAGTAACTTTCAAGCTCTTCCTGACAGAGGCAAACCTATTGACGAATGGCAACCTGAGAGCAAAGGTTGGCAAAATGTAGCAAATGGTATCCGAAGAGCCATTGACCAAATGAAGGCTCAGGTGGAATCCTCATCCGAGAGTGCCCAAAACAGACGATTAGCTGAATGGGCGTTCCAACAAGGTAACTTTCTGTTGATGCTCAGACAAATTGATAGGGCAATAGAAGCCTACTCACATGTGATTGAACTCAACCCGCGCGATGCAGAGGCCTATAATAATCGGGGTATTGCTTATGTCAGCAAAGGTGAGTTTAATCTTTCCATTCAAGACTTTAATAGGGCTATACAATGGAAACCAAGCCTTCCCGAGGTATATAACAATCGCGGTACTGTTTATCTCAGCAAAGGCGAAGCTGACCGAGCTATCAAAGACTATAACACAGCAATAAAACTTGTACCGGATTATGTCCAAGCTTATAGCAATCGCGGTGGGACTTACGTTGTTCTTGGTGAATATGACAAAGCCATCTCAGACTTAAGCGAAGCTATAAGACTAGATCGTAATTATGACAGTGCCTATAAAAACCGCGGCAGTGCTTATATTGGCATGGGTGAGTATGACAGAGCCATCTCGGACCTGAACGAAGCTATAAGGCTTAAACCTGATTATCCCGATGCATACTGCAGTCGCGGTAATGCTTACTTTAACAAAGGCGATGTTGACCAGGCTATTGAAGACTATAACACAGCAATAACACGCAAACCTGATTATACTGAAGCCTATAGTAATCGAGGCGCGTGCTATATTATACTCGGTGAGTATGACAGAGCCATTGCTGATTTGAACAAAGCTATAGAACTGCAACCTGATTATGCTGATGCCTATAGCAATCGCGGTAGTGTTTACAACATGAGAGGCGAGTTTGATAAAGCCATTGCTGATTTGAACGAAGCTATAAAACTCAAACCCAATTATGCCGAGGCCTATAACAATCGTGGCAGTGTTTATATTGACATCGGCGAGTTTGACAGAGCCATCGCCGACTTGAACGAAGCTATAAGATTTGACCCAGATTATGCCGAGGCCTATAACAATCGCGGCAATGCTTACTTCAGCAAAAACGAGATTGATCTTGCTATCCAAGACTATAATACAGCAATACAACTTAAACCTGATTATGCCGAGGCATATTGCGGTCGCGGGAATGCTTACAAGAACAAAAATCAACTTGATGCTGCTATTAAAGACCTGAACAAAGCGATAGAACTGCAACCAGGGTTTTCGGAGGCATATAACAACCGAGGCAATGCTTATACCGAAAATGGTAAATACGATCTTGCTATCGAGGATTATGATAAGGCAATAAAACTTAATCCAACTTTTGCACAAGCCTATGGTAATCGCAGTAACGCCCACAACGGAAAAGGCAACTTTACCCAGGCTATAAAGGACTTAACCGAAGCAATAAAACTAAGTCCAAATGATGCTGCTTTTCATTTTAATCTCGGTAATGTGTACCAAGAGAGCGGAAAGATTGATCAGGCCATCGCAGCCTATACTACTGCGATCGATCTCGAATTTGACCGTGCTAGTGCCTATTATAGCCGAGGAAATGCTCATCTTAGCAAAGGTGATTACACGCGCGCTATTGAAGATTATATAACAGAGACACAATTGAACCCAAATTTTACTGATGCTTATGTTAATCTTGGGGTGGCTTATCGTGCTGATAATCAACTGGATCTCGCTATTGAAAGTTATACCATGATGATAGCACTGGATCCAAACAGTCGTACAACTTATGATGCCTATAATAACCGCGGCTTAGTTTATCTTGATAAAAATGACTTCAACCTCGCTATCCAAGATTTTGAAATGGCGATAAAACTTCAGCCAGAACGTGTCTTTGGCTATGTTAATCGTGCTGCTGCTTATCTCCGGAGAAACGAGGGGGATTTAGCTATTAAGGATTATACTAAAGTGATAAAACTAAACCCTGAACTTATAATGGCTTATTATGGCCGCGGAGCAGCGTGGTTAAGCTTAAGAGAATGGGAAAAAGCCAGAACTGATCTGATGACTGCTAAGGATAAAGGATTGGATATTACTGCTGCGTTTCATAATACCTACGGAAACGTTGCAGCTTTTGAACAGAAACACGGTGTCCAGTTACCAGAAGGCATAGTCATTTTACTGACTTCCGAAGTAGAACCTGATGATGCCGACACCTATAATGCTCACGGGATTGCTTATGGTGAAAATGGTGAGTTTGATGAAGCAATAAGGGCATTTACCAAGGCGATAGAACTGAATTCAGAGGCCGCCGGTGTATATTATAATCGCGGTCTCATTTATTACAATCAAAGGAAATTTCGCGAGGCAGTTGATGACTTTAGTATGGCGATAAACCTCAAATTTGACGATCCACTTGTCTACTTTTTCCGTGGTACTGCTCATCGCAGCTTACTGGTTTTTGATAAAGCGATTCAAGACTTCAACACAGCGATAAGTCTTAAACCTGATTATATAGAGGCCTATTACAATCGTGGGGAAACCTACTACAATCAGGACGAACTTGACCTCGCTATTGAAAACTATAACACGGTAATAGAATTAATGCCTAAATTTGCAGCAGCTTATTTCAATCGTGGCTTAGCTTATGACAGCAAAAACGATGTTGAGCGTGCGATCACAGACTATAACAAAGCAATAGAACTAAGCCCCGAGTATGCTGAGACATATTATAGTCGCGGGAATGCTTACAGCTACATGGGCGACTTTGACCTTGCTATAGAAGATTATACCAAGGCAGTACAACTTACCCCTGATGATACGCGCCTCTATAACAATCGTGGTGTAGTTTATTTTAAAAAAGGCGAAATTAACCGAGCTATAGAAGACTATACCAAAGCCATGACACTTGAGTCTGATTACGCTGGTGTCTATTATAATCGCGGAGAAGCGTGGTTGCACCTACAAGAATGGGAAAAAGCTAAAGCAGACCTCATCACTGCTAAAGACAAAGGACTGGATATCGTCGCTGCGTTTCGGAACGATTATAGAAACGTTGCCGCCTTTGAGCAGAAACATCAGGTTAAATTACCGAAAGACATCGTTGCACTTGTCCGGCAAGGTTTCAGGCACCGCTACCCCATGATAGAAAAAGTTTTAGACTCCGACGGAAAGCCCCTTGAATCGCCGGAGGTTTTGGATCTGTTACAAAGATTCCGAGACGCTGGCACGCCGCTGGGAGAATATATCAAGGAGCCTCCCTATTTTGGTATTGAAACAGTACCGACTAAAGTATTTGTAGTAGACAGTGCAACGCGGGATGAACTCATTGCAGCACACCCTTCATCGGCTGATATTTTGAAGCCGTTTTTACAGGGACCGGATATCAGACGCTGGCAGGTGGATGCACAAGATCAGTGGTTAATCTTTACCTACCGCGGTATAGATATTAACGCTTATCCTGCCATCCTAAAATACTTAGAAAAATACGAAGGACTTCTGAGCAAAAGAGGAGACGAACAGGAATGGTATGAACTCCAGACATCTCTTGAGGAAGCAGAACATTTCGCGCAACCGAAACTGGTCTGTCCAAACCTCTATAACACCCAAACTTTCGCCGTCGAGACAGAAGGTTTATATTGCGGATCTACCTGCTACGTTATTCCAACCGACGAAAGATGGTTATGCGGTTTACTCAATACACTCCCTGTGGAGTGGTTCTATTCGCAGGTGTCCAAACAATTAGACGGCGGTAAACTTGAGGCACGCAGTGAGTTTATCAAGCAAATTCCTGTCCCCGATATCAATGCGACACAGAAAGACTTGGTTCGCAAACTCGTCAATTACCTTATATACCTCCAGAAACAACCGACAATAAACAGTAAAGATTTGGCGGACTCCCGCGACTTTGCTGTGTTCAGATATTTTGAGTGGATCGTCAACGGATTGGTGTATGAGTTTTATATGCCTGATGTGCTTCAGAGTGCTGACAGAGATATTTTTAAACACCTAATAGCAGAACAGTTGCCTGAGATAGATGAGATTCAAGGAGATAAAATGTCTGCGTTCCGTTCTCTCTATGAGCATTTGCACGAGAGAGAGCATCCTGTTCGGGTAAACCTATTTTTTCAGGATAGTTTAAGACCTATCCGTATCATTGAGGGTAAGTGGTGAAAATTACTAAAATTGAAATCAAAAATTTCAAAGTTTTCCGAGGACCAGATGTAATTGACCTTAGCAAGAAAGGAGGGCAGAGCCTTTTACTTTATGGCGAAAACGGAAGCGGGAAAACATCTCTGTATAAGGCATTAGAATTATTCCTTGAATCCAGCGAGAATGATTCTCTAAGATTCATAGACCATAAAAACTTTCCTGCTATGGATGATGGTGATGATGGTTACGTAAGACTTCACTTTACGCCCAACCCAAATTTACAAAAAACAACCTATGAATGGTCAGATTCGGAAGTTGCTCTAAACGATACGAAAGTTCAGCCCATAATTGATGCATCAAAGGCAAAGGGATTTCTGGACTATAAAGCACTTCTACATACCCACTATCTCCACTACGAAGAAGATGTTGTGGATGTGTTCGATTTGCTGATTAAGACGCTCCTGAAAAACGTTATTAACGATATTAGTGTGCCGGCACGCAGTTTTGCGGAGGAGTGGCAGGACCTGTCAGAATTGCTTTTTCCTGAGCAAGGAACAGTGCAAGAAGTTGAAATTCCACAACAACAATTGGTGGATTTCAACACAGGTATTGAAAATATATTAATCAGATTGGAAGCAGATGCAAATAAGATGCTCCGCAAGTTTAGATACGAGAACACAGTTATTGAACTTTACCTTAAATATCAGGAACCAAAATTCAACAGCGATATTGACAAGTATGAGCCTCCGCAGATTCTTTTAAGGGTTGATTTCTGTGGTAGTACTCGACCCAAGCATCACCAATTTTTGAACGAGGCAAAACTATCGGCAATTGCACTTTCAATCTTTTTTGCCGGATTTCAACTTCAACCCCCCAGTGCCTTAAAGGTTCTCGCTCTGGATGATGCCCTAATCGGTTTGGACATGTCAAATCGGCTTCCCTTAATTGATATCCTTGACGCGTACTTCTCAGATTATCAAATCTTTTTGATGACTTACGATAAGGCATTCTATGAGATTTTCAAACAGCGTAAATTCAACGATGAACAGTGGAAAGCTGCCGAACTCTATTTGGGAAAAGTTGATGAATATGAAATACCAGTTTATGTTGAGGAGGAAAAGTACATTGATAAAGCAAAGGAATATCTTAACGCAAATGACTACAAAGCTTGTGCTGTTTACGTTCGGACCGCTTTTGAAGTGATAATGAAGCGGTACTGTAAGACAGAGAACATTCGGGTCAGATATCGTGAAAATCCGAAGGATTTGACCAGTCTGGACTTTTGGATACCAATAACTCGATGGCAAAAGAATAGACAGAATGTTGTAAATCAGACACTCAAAAATAAAATTGAATCGGCTCGAAAATTTACCCTAAACGAACTCAGTCATGCGTCTGTCGCGAACATCTATAGAAACGAACTTGAGGATGCTATAGATGCAGTAGAGGAACTTGAAACTGTATTAGCATAGGTCTAAGCCATGCTGAGGGAATCCACAATGATTCGGAACAATCAAGAACTTGAGGCAACACTGGAACGCATTGAGCACTTTCAAAAAATAGTTGAAAAACTCAAAGCGTTTGAAACCAACCTAAGAAATTATGAGTTATCTGCGGGTGGATTTCTTGCCGAAATCGATCAGATGAATCTGGAGGTCAGAGAGTATCTGTCAATTCACCCGAGCAAATTGATAGAACAAATTGCTGAAGGCAGCACATAAAAACAAGCAAAATCAATCCGCGTCATCCGTGTAATCCGTGAAAATCCGTGATTCAGACAGTTACGCCCTTGCAAATACCAAAACGTCGTAAGGCTGTCCGCCGTATTCAAACTGATTTTTGAGTTGTCCTTCACAGGTGAATCCTGATGCTTCTAAAACCGATGCCTTCTTCTTAGCACCGCTGTCAACATAACACTGAACTTTCATATCAGGGAACTCCACGGCTGAAAGCAAGGTAGGCACATCGTCGGCGAAATTTGGATGGAAGAAGAGATCGAGCACGGCAGTCGCGGGTCGCCAGCGTTCATCACGGCTTACAGTCGCCCAACCGACAATCGCACCGTCCGATGAAATTAACAGTTTGGTATCTTCGTAGACTTCCTCTGTTTCCAGAGCGTGTTTGAAACTTAGAAAGGGACCTTCGAGATTTGTGGGACCGTAAACACTCCACTTGAGACTCCGCAGCGTGTCCCATCCGACAATGCCTGACAACGCTGTAATTTTCGGCCAGTCATGCCATTCGACAGGTTTTGGCTGCACAGGCGCAGGCGCGAAGTAGCACTCTTCAAAGTCCTCGTTGACGTAATACTTCATGAAACCGGCTTCAGGATATACGCTCTCAAATCCGAAACTGTGGTAGATATAATAGGGATGACTATTATATCCGGTGCCGAGATAGAGTGCGCGCCCCGTGCGTTGTCGAAAATCTTCCATCTGATACGCCATCACGCCTTTACATGCCCCTTTCCTGCGTTGGTTGGGGAGCGTGAAAACATGCCCTAAAATGCCGATCCCTTCATGCTCGACCGTCATGATGTTGGTAATCACGCGCCCGTCAATTTTACCGACATAGAAACGGGTCTCCAAGGCATCAAGCACTTCCGTGACGCATCGCTCAATATGCCACTCCCAGTCTCCGCCCTTGTGTCCAAGGAACTGTTTCACCTCTTCGGCATGACGTGTATCTGGTGCGGTAATCACACCGACTTCCATCCGCTCTCCTGTCTTCAGTATCGCTTCCCCAAGTTTATTGTACATAGGTATCTCCATTAGATCGGTTTTAGGTAGGGTTATTTATGGTGAACCCAATAAATAAGTATACATTTTCTGATATTTTAGGTATACTCTCG